>NZ_JAVQNT010000017.1:0-780 GCF_031799075.1 Acinetobacter sp. V91_7 | reverse complement strand
ACCGTAATTTCCGTTTGGCAGCAGTCGAATTAAATATGACACCTTCAGCGGTAAGCCATGCGATTAAAAATTTGGAAGACCGACTAGATGTGAGATTGTTTAATAGAACTACACGGAGTGTTTCGTTAACGGATGCTGGTTATCAGTTATATAGCTCGCTTCAACCTGCCATGGAAAATGTTGCTACAGCAGTAAACCAATTAGATGCCTTTAGAGAAAAACCGAGTGGAATTTTACGGATTAATTCTAGTGAAGGGGCTGTCCGTTTGATTTTGAAACCCATATTGAAAAAGTTTTTAGATATCAATCCATCTGTGCAGCTTGATATCGTCTGTGATGGAAGGTTGGTGAATATAGTAGAAGACAAATTTGATGCAGGTATTCGCCTAAGAGATAATATTCCACAAGAAATGGTAGCTATCCGCTTAACAAAAAGTGAAGAGTTTGTAGCGATTGCATCACCCGAATATCTAAATAAATATGGAGTTCCTAAAATTCCAAATGATTTATATGCCCACAACTGTATTCGATTTAGATTTGAAAGTGGAGAAATCTTTCAATGGGAATTCAATATAGATGGCAAAATTAAAAAATTTGATGTGAGAGGAGCACTTACTTTAACAGATCAGCCTTTGATGGTTGAGGCTGCAATAGACAGTATAGGAATTGCATTTGTTCCCAAACATTTAACACATGAATATGTGGCACAGAATAAAATTAGAATCATTTTAGATGAGTATAGTCCAAGTTATGATGGGTTATGTTTGTATTATCCGGGCC
>NZ_JAVQNT010000016.1:0-912 GCF_031799075.1 Acinetobacter sp. V91_7 | reverse complement strand
AGCATGACGGTCTCCAAAACCGTTCGTCAAGGTTCGAGTCCTTGATCCTCTGCCAATGATTTAAAAATGAAGCTCCTTTTTAGGAGTTTTTTTATTGCCTGAATTTTTTAAAGGTTAAATTATTTCAAGTTTTCGTTCATATTTTCATCGGCCACTTGATAAGTTATAAACAGTTATCTTTCTGTTCTTCGATATTTTATCTAATCAGTCGTAAGGTGTTGGTTAAGTAGGGAATATACTAATTTTTTAGCTACTCTGTTAAGTTATTGTTTTTCTGTTTTTTATTATAATTTATAAAATTTTTTTCATAAAAAGCTTGAATAGAAAATTATTTCATGTATCATGCTCTTAACTAGAAAAAAGTCTTGTTAGTAAATCTTCTTTAAAGTATCGTAGTTTTAGTCATAATCCTTCGTTTTTTAAGATCTTAACTCAATTTGTTATTCTTTTTTCAAAGTTATGTTAGTGTCATTATTAAATGATACTAAAATATTAGAAATCAGTAGGATATATCATGTCTAATACAGTAAGTGGTACAGTAAAATGGTTTAACGAAACTAAAGGTTTCGGTTTCATTCAACAAGATAATGGTCCAGATGTGTTTGCTCACTTCAAAGAAATTTCTGGTTCAGGTTTCAAAACTTTGCACGAAGGTCAACGTGTAACGTTTACTGTTACTCAAGGGCAAAAAGGCCCAAATGCTGTAAATATTATTCCACAATAATATTTCAGTAAGAAAAAAAGCACTTTTTAGTGCTTTTTTTTATTTTAGTCGTTTAAAAGAAATTCTGTTGTTCTTTTAAATGCTATAAAAGCCCTCTATAAGAGGGCTTTTTATTTTATATCCAGTAGTATGTCTAATCACTAATCACTAATCACTAATCACTAATCACTAATCACTAATCACTAATC
>NZ_JAVQNT010000015.1:0-1055 GCF_031799075.1 Acinetobacter sp. V91_7 | reverse complement strand
CCTGGCATAACCATTTCAACGCCGTCTTGTAATTGGATTGCGCCAGTTACGTCAGTTGTACGGAAGTAGAACTGTGGACGGTAACCGTTAAGGAATGGAGTATGACGACCACCTTCTTCTTTAGAAAGTACGTATACTTCTGCATCGAATTTAGTGTGCGGCTTGATTGTACCTGGTTTAGCAAGTACTTGACCACGTTGTACGTCTTCACGCTTAGTACCACGTAGAAGAACACCACAGTTCTCGCCTGCACGACCTTCGTCAAGCAATTTACGGAACATTTCTACGCCAGTAACTGTAGTTGTTTGAGTATCACGAATACCAACGATTTCAACTGATTCGCCTACTTTCACGATACCAGCTTCTACACGACCAGTTACTACTGTACCACGGCCAGAGATAGAGAATACGTCTTCGATTGGCATTAAGAATGCTTTGTCGATAGCACGTTCTGGTTCTGGAATGTAAGAGTCAAGCGCTTCAACAAGAGCAAGAACTGAAGGCTCACCATATTGACCAGCATCGCCTTCCAACGCTTTAAGCGCAGAACCACGGATAACTGGAGTATCATCACCTGGGAAGTCATAAGTAGAAAGAAGTTCACGAACTTCCATTTCTACTAATTCAAGTAATTCTTCATCATCAACAAGGTCACACTTGTTCAAGAATACGATGATGTAAGGTACACCAACCTGACGAGAAAGAAGGATGTGTTCACGAGTTTGTGGCATTGGACCATCAGTCGCAGCACATACAAGGATCGCGCCGTCCATCTGAGCAGCACCAGTAATCATGTTTTTAACATAATCGGCGTGGCCCGGGCAGTCTACGTGAGCGTAGTGACGGATTGGAGAATCGTATTCTACGTGTGAAGTATTAATTGTAATACCACGTGCTTTTTCTTCAGGTGCTGAGTCGATTTGTGAGTAATCTTTCGCTTCACCGCCGTAAGTTTTTGCACAAATAGTTGCAATCGCAGCAGTTAAAGTTGTTTTACCATGGTCAACGTGACCGATTGTGCCCACGTTTACGTGTGGCTTATTACGTTCAAACTT
>NZ_JAVQNT010000014.1:0-1086 GCF_031799075.1 Acinetobacter sp. V91_7 | reverse complement strand
AAGATTTAGCTCCTGACGATATGCTAATCATATTCAATAGTTACAGTAGCCATTGCACGTACTTTACCGGCAGTTACATTTGCTGCTGTTTGATAATAGCGGGCAGTCATCGGTACGTTATATTGAAGTGTCTGGTTAGAAGACAATGTACCTAAGGCTAATTTATCACCTTTTTTGATGACTTGGTTTGCACCTTGGTAATTCCAGAGTAATTGTACACCAACTCCACTTGCACTGTCAGTAGTGGGAGCGATATTACTCAAAACCTGATCATTGGTTCCATCTTGTGTAAAGTCGTAACTTAAACTAATCAGGTTTTTCTCTTCATACCCTGTTGGATTCTCACCACCATTACACAGAATGTTGATATCAAAAGTCTGTTCGCCTTGAGTGGAACCAACACCTGTAAATCCTGATTTAGTAACGGTAGGAAGTTGAATTGCTTTATTTATATCGCCTTGGAGTTCACATGACGATGATGCAATGGTAATTGCATTACCATAAACGGTACTGGTTAAGAATGGATTGGCACTATGACCAGTGGCATAGTATCGACTATATAACCCAGGAACAAGAGTACCAGAACCTGTTTGTTCTGCTGTTTTTACGATTTCAACAACAAAGTAACCCGAAGAAAGAACATGATTAGCATTGACTGTTATACTCCGCGTATATGGATAATAACCAGAAAAATTCGCATTATCTAAAGCTTCACGGTATAAACGAATACCGATCCCAGGAATATTTGTAGAGTAAATACTATTGCCCAGTGGGCTTAAGGGGTAACCTTGGGTAAGTGTAGCAATAAGAGAATCTGAACTTGATGTACATCTGTATCGTGATCCATTAGCGGTAATTGGAAATGTTGATTTTACGAGAATTTTGCCGACGGCATCACTTGGTCGAACAACAACTCGTCCAACCGCCATAGGAATATCAATCGTACTAAATGAGGCGCCAGAGTTAGAGTTACTTGCTGTACAAGATGCATTAGCTTCACCATAAACGCCAAGACCAGCAGTAAATAGAGCACCTGTTAATAATATTCTTTTCATTTGCAGACAGCCTCAGTCATTACCATGCTTT
>NZ_JAVQNT010000013.1:0-1310 GCF_031799075.1 Acinetobacter sp. V91_7 | reverse complement strand
GCTTGAGTATTTACCGCATAACCAGCAACCATTAATGCAGCAAGAAGTGATTTCTTAATATTCATAATAAAACCCTTTTAAACTTTAAAAATATAAAACACTCACCACAAAAAACTTTTATTATTTTTTAAATTTAATAAAAATTAAAATGTGATGCTGTTTGCGCAAAATATACAAAATGATAATTGTCTCGTAAACACCAATTACATTTATTAAAATTAAAACTTTAATTAATAAAATACCCAACATTCAAAACAAAACATAACCCACTGTTATTAAATTATTTTTTTAAATCCATATAAAAATTCAACAGTCACCTGACTGAATCAACTCAGTCAGGTGACTGTTTTAAAATGATTAAATTAAAATAAATCTTGATTTTTTTAAAAAAACACATATTTTATTTATAAAAATTGAGACACTAAAACTTAATATTTATCACCCACTTCCTTTAAATTGGAGAAATAAAAGTGCCACCTTCTTCAGACAAAAAAAAATTCACTGAAAAAAATTTAATTTTTGTAAAAAAAATAATGTATACATCAAAGAAAATATTAATAAATGAAGGTTATAGTGGATTAAGTATGAGAGCCATAGCTAATAGGATGAATATTCATATTAGTACTATTCAGCACTATTTTAAAAATAAAAACCAATTAATTGAATATTTATTTAGAGATATTGCTCTTGAATTCAACGATAAGATCAAAGGTATAACGAATTCATTGACAGATGAAGATCCTCTATCACGATTTTTAAATTTTATAAATACAATTCTAGATGAAATGGAAAATGAAGAAACATACATACTTTTCATTGAATTAATTTCTTCAGCTCAAAGATTATCATCTGGAAAAAACATGTTAAATAAAATACAAAGCCAATACTTAGATACAATATACAAATTAATTATAAATATAACTCCATCCATATCATTCAATGAATATAAAAATTATGCACAAATTATTTCAATGCAAACTCAAGCTTATTTAATAAACTTCTCCAATCATAATGATGAACAAAAAAATAAATATTTAAGAAATTCACTATTACAATATTTCTCATCCCTAGTAACAAAAGTTCAAAATTAAAACAATATTCAATAAAAATAAATGCAAAAAAAACACATAATCAATTAATATTTTCTCAAAATAAAAGATTTATTTTAAAAGAAGAGTTTTAAATATTTATCAATCGGCTGAAAAATTAAAAAATAATACTTAGGGCATCCAAAAACTACTTAGACTACAACTGCAAAATGAAAAATGAAAAATGAAAAATGAAAAATGAAAAATGAAAAATGAAAAATG
>NZ_JAVQNT010000012.1:0-3213 GCF_031799075.1 Acinetobacter sp. V91_7 | reverse complement strand
ATGCTATTAATCCTGAAAATAGCGAGAATGCATTGGAAGAAGCCATCATTTCTAACAGGTTGGCTTCATTGGCGGCAGGTGAACAACCAAATAAAAATAACTCCGGATTGGATAAAGCTTGCTCCCGATAAATATGTGCGGTTTGAGTGATCAATTCAATGGTTGAGGAATGAAGTTTTGCTTCTAATAATCGTTGCTCCAGTTCTGTAATCCAGTGCTGGTACATGGCCTGAATTAAACCTGATTTTCCACCCAGTAGGGTGTAGATGGCTTGAGTTGATGTTCCTGATAATTCTGCCACCATACGCAAATTTAGAGTACTCATTCCCGAGTTTTTTACCATATGTCGTGCAACATTTACTATGTTTTTTTTAAGCTCGGCGGGCGATTTAGTTGAGGTGGATTTAATGTTCTGTGTGGTTGAGGCCATGCGAATCACGAATTAATTTTGCAATTTTTCCATTTTAATGCAAAAGCATTGACATTGTCTATAACAGTGTTATAGCGTTGTTATTGTAATCATACATTGAAGTCAGGATGAGTAATCATGAATAGACCAGCTACTAATAAAAAACGTCAAAACACGTTAAATCAGAAACCTTACGAGATAAAGCCATCTACGATCCAATCGACATGGGGAGAGTCGACACCTGATTATTGGTTTGCAGATAATCCTTTTTTGACGCATTTTATGAATGCTTTTTCGGGTATCTTACCGCAAGGTGAATATTTCATGATTGCTAGTGTGCGTTCGGTACGTCATCAAGTGCAACAGCAAGCTCAATTAAATAAGGATATTTCAGGATTTATTGGGCAAGAGGCCCATCACGCCAAAATACATCAATCCTTTAATCGTATGTTGGAAGAAAGGGGGCTACCTGTTCAGCAATTAGAAAAATTGATGATGCAATGCCTTAAATTTGTCGATCAGCTGTCT
Source organism: Acinetobacter sp. V91_7 (assembly GCF_031799075.1). Classification (NCBI taxonomy): domain Bacteria; kingdom Pseudomonadati; phylum Pseudomonadota; class Gammaproteobacteria; order Moraxellales; family Moraxellaceae; genus Acinetobacter; species Acinetobacter sp. V91_7. The sequence goes on along the minus strand of NZ_JAVQNT010000012.1, from coordinate 2,276 downwards.
GAACAAAATCGCATGGCGGTGACGGGCGCGACGGAGCATTTTACGGCGTTGTTTGGCAAATTATTGCTGTCCCACCCCGAAATCATTGAACAAATTGATTCGACCATGAAAAGGGTGATGATTTGGCATGCACTTGAAGAGCTTGAGCACAAGGCTGTTGCCTATGATGTTTATCAATTAATTGATGGTGGTTATTGGCGTCGCGTGTATGGCGTATTGTTGGCAACAGGTCTTATTAGTGGCACGGTATTATACGGACAGGCTAGTTTTTTATGGGCGGATAAATCCATCTGGAATCTTAATGCCACTATGAAAGGACTATGGTGGATGTTTGGTGTTGGCAAGAAGGCTGGATATTTTAGAAAGGCGCTACCAGATTATCTGGAGTTTTTTAAACCGAATTTTCACCCAATGCATGATGATAACTCTGCGCTGATTGAGCAATGGAAGCCTATACTGGATTTAGATAATGTATAAAATTAAAGTTTTCATTTCTAAGGTAAGTCCTAAAAATAAACTTACATGGACAGATGAAAATTGATAGTCGCTACGTATTATAAATGGGTTGAAAGAGCTAGCTTTTATGCTAATAATAACTGTGCAAGTATGTGTCTTGTAAGCACACTGAAAGTTCGAAGAGTCAGTGTGCTTTTTTGTTATTTGTAAGATTTATATTTGGTATGATTAATCAATAATCTAATAGACTTGCCTAAATAATAATTGAATATATTCAAGCTAGCGTGATTTAGGATTGCTTCTTTCAGTTTTGTCCACCATTCTTTTCTTCTCTAGATTAATTTTAAAGGATTGTGCTAGGTAAAGGCTTATTAATTTTCCTCAATTCTATATTCTGACTAAGTTTACCTTCCTTTGCCATTTGCAAAACCTGCTCATTGGTAAGTACAGGTATAAAGTATTTGTCCCCAATTCTTCTTGAAAGAATTTTCACCTCTTCAGCGGTTAATACTAATGCTTCGCTATTGACTGCAGCATCATTAATTCTAGTAATAATTTTGTTAATTGGTGGTTTTGAGTAATCCATTTATCATCCTTAAAATACACTTGAACACACTTATCGAGGAGCATTCGGTCTCTGGGGTGCGCACAACATACCAGCCATTTCTGGTAGCAGGGCTTTGAACCTGACCCCTTTACCATACTATTTCACCCGGAATGAATAGGAATATATCAATCTCTATCATTAGCCTTGTACCCTGTATAGGTAAGGTATCCATCTTACTGTATATTTTTACTAGATCTCACCTTTTTGAAATGACAGAGGGCTTTTCTACCATATTCGGAAAATTGTACTAGGAAGTCATCGGATAGTTAAGTCTTTGGTGTTTATAAAGGTTCTGATATTTAAGAATTTTAGTAAAAATGTAATTTTCATCACATAAAATTACAGTAATGTAAGTTTAATCAATAAATTGACTATGTTAAAAATCTCAGCTTTAGCCTTACTTGGGGCATCTGTTGTTTATTATGCGTTTATTAATCTTTCACGCCCAGAGAAGAAGTCAAAGATGACTATACTTATAAGCGAAGTTGAACAATCGATGACTGATGCTCAAAAATCAGTGGAAAATGCCGATAGGTCATTGAGTAAAATTAAATTGAAACAATTAACTGATAGTGAAATTCAAAACTAAATTGTTTTTAAAAGGTAAGTATTTAAAAATAATAAAGTTATTGTATGTTCTTATGAACGAGCTATTGCATATTCTAAAGCATACCAATTATGGACTTTTTGCATTTCGATTAATTGTATGGAATTCTGATTCCTTATCTTAATTTATAATTAAAGTTGTAAGAGAATGAAATTTTATACTATTAGGTATGGTCATTGTGATAACAGTTTTTTTGTGGCATCGAATTCTGCAGGTGAATTTATTGTTATTGAAGCGTTTGGCTCAGAGTTCAAAATTGGTCATCAAGTACTGTGTAACGGCGTTAGAATAGTGAACGAAACTTTAAATAAAGAAACAAATGCAATAGTTCGAAACAAGAGTAATGAAGGAGGAGCATATAAATTCTTAAGCTCCCTAAAATGAAAGTTTACATCAATAAACAGGACCCATAACATTGCAAAATAAAGTGATAGTGTAAATCTGACTATTTAGCCTGTTTAATATGTGAATATTTATTAGTCCTTCCCAAGATGCGTTATTTTTATGAGGTTTACATATCCTTTTACATTTTTGATATGGTCAATGAGCATCATTTATAGTTGCTAGAAAATGAGGTTTTACACAGAGTTTATTTAGTGATGAATT